>NZ_JASGBY010000030.1:0-9695 GCF_030053355.1 Pantoea sp. EA-12
TCAGAAGTGAAACGCCGTAGCGCCGATGGTAGTGTGGGGTCTCCCCATGCGAGAGTAGGGAACTGCCAGGCATCAAATTAAAGTGTGCTGATATGGCTCAGTTGGTAGAGCGCACCCTTGGTAAGGGTGAGGTCCCCAGTTCGACTCTGGGTATCAGCACCAGTTTTAAAGCGTGAGTTCGGTAAAAAGAATTTGCAGTGCCCTGCGGACTCAAGTCCGAAGGATTTTGCGCAGTAGCGTAAAAGACACAGGACACGGCACAAAGAATTTGCCTGGCGGCTTTAGCGCGGTGGTCCCACCTGACCCCATGCCGAACTCAGAAGTGAAACGCCGTAGCGCCGATGGTAGTGTGGGGTCTCCCCATGCGAGAGTAGGGAACTGCCAGGCATCAAACACAGAAGCCCTGAACGAAAGTTCAGGGCTTTTTTGTGCACAAAACCCCTGAAGATAACGTACTAATTCTTTGTTTTCCCAGAGAATTACCATCTGAGAGCTGAAAAAAAGCCCCTGTTCCCGCGAACAGAGGCTGAGTCTAACGCTATGAATTTTAGTGGATAACCTGAGACAGGAACGCGCGGGTACGCTCAGATTTAGGGTTAGCAAAGAACTCTTCAGGCGGTGCCATTTCGACGATCTCCCCCCGATCCATAAAGATCACGCGGTCCGCCACGGTACGCGCAAAGCCCATCTCGTGCGTCACACACAACATGGTCATGCCATCTTCAGCCAGACCAATCATGGTATCGAGCACTTCTTTCACCATCTCGGGGTCGAGTGCTGAGGTAGGTTCATCGAACAGCATGATTTTGGGTTTCATACAGAGTGAGCGTGCGATAGCGACACGCTGTTGTTGTCCACCAGACAGCTGGCCTGGGAACTTGTGTGCATGTTCTGCGATACGTACACGTTGCAGGTAATGCATTGCCAGCTCTTCTGCTTCTTTCTTCGGCATCTTGCGCACCCAAATCGGTGCCAGGGTGCAGTTCTGCAACACGCTCAAGTGCGGGAACAAATTGAAGTGCTGGAACACCATGCCAACTTCGGTACGGACGCGCTCAATATTGCGCACATCATCATTTAAATGAATACCATCCACTACGATACGACCCTGCTGATGCTCTTCCAGATGATTGATGCAGCGAATGGTCGTTGATTTACCCGAGCCGGAAGGACCGCAAAGGACAATACGTTCACGTGGTTTGACCTGCAAGTTTATATCTTTAAGAACATGGAACTGACCGTACCATTTGTTCACGTTTTCAAGAGAAATCATCATGGCGTCAGCCGCATTACTCATCATATTTGTCATGTAAAACCTCAGTGCGCATTACGCCCGGTGTGAAAACGCTTCTCCAGATACTGGCTATAGCGCGACATGCTGAAACAGAAAATCCAGTAGACCATCGCAGCAAACACATAGCCTTCGGTCGACATACCCAACCAAGTGGGGTCAACGGTGGCTTGCTGCACGCTACTGAAGAGATCGAATAATCCGATGATGATCACCAGACTGGTATCTTTAAACAGGGCAATGATGGTGTTCACCAGCCCAGGTATGGTCAGTTTTAGTGCCTGAGGCAGAATGACCAGCAGCTGTGTTTTCCAGTAACCCAGCGCCAGTGATTCAGCCGCCTCAGTCTGGCCTTTCGGCAGTGCCTGCAGGCCACCGCGCACCACTTCTGCAACATAAGCCGACTGGAACAGGATAACGCCGACTAATGCACGTACCAGTTTGTCGATGGTGGTGCCTTCTGCCATAAATAACGGCAGCATGACCGATGACATAAAGAGCACGGTTATTAGCGGAACGCCACGCCAGAACTCGATGAATATCACCGACAAGGTGCGTACCACCGGCATTTTTGAGCGGCGCGCCAGCGCCAGTAAAATGCCCAGTGGCAGTGCGCCTGCGATACCCACCGATGCAATGATCAGGGTCAGCGTCAAACCGCCCCACTGGCGGGTTTCAACCCGGTCCAACCCCAAATAGCCACCGTACATCAGCAGCCAGACAGCGATGGGGTAAACCACAGCCCAGCAGGCGATATAGCGACCACGATTTGGCATCGATTTGAGGAACATTGGAATGATGGAAATCAAGCCAATGACCAGTGCCAGATTAATGCGCCAGCGCAGCTCGTGTGGGTAAAGCCCATACATAAACTGGCCAAAACGCGCGTGGATAAATACCCAACATGCGCCCGCTTTGGTGCAATCAGCACGGGTTTCTCCAATCCAGTTTGCCTGGAATACCAACCAGTTCAATGCCGGCGGGATCAGGCTCCAGATGATCCAGATACTGAACAGCGTTAATAGCGAATTCAGCCAACTGGAAAACAGGTTTTTACGTGCCCAAAGCCAGGCTTTTCCAAGCGCATTGCTGGGTACTGGCGATGTTTCGTGTGTGGTTACAGACATAATGATCCCGTTCTCTTAACGCTCAACCAGCGCAATTTTGCGGTTGTAGAGGTTCATCAGCAGCGAAATGATCAGACTGATGATCAGGTAGACCGCCATGGTAATCGCAATGGTTTCAATCGCCTGGCCCGTTTGGTTCAGCACGGTACCGGCGAACAACGACACCATATCTGGATAGCCAATGGCAGCCGCCAGCGATGAGTTTTTCACGATGTTAAGGTACTGGCTGGTTAAAGGCGGGATGATCACGCGCATTGCCTGGGGAATGATGACCTGTCGCATCGTGACTGGATTAGGTAAACCCAGTGAACGCGCGGCTTCATTCTGACCATGTGGTACGGACTGAATACCCGAACGTATCACCTCCGCAATAAATGATGAGGTGTACACCGACAGCGCCACGGTTAACGCCGCCAGCTCAGGGATCATGACAAAACCACCACGGAAGTTAAATCCGCGCAGTTCTGGTACATCCCAATGCATAGCCGCACCAAACAACGTGTGGGCGATCAGCGGCAGCAGCACAATCAAACCAACAGCAGCAGGCCAGGTACGGCGCAACTGTCCGGTTTTCAGCTGATGCTTACGGTTAAAGCGGAACAGTGCCCAACTGGCGAAAAGTGCCAGCGCCAGTGCAATCAGGAATGGCCAGGTGCCGGGTGCATATTCAGGCCAGGGAATATACAAACCGCGATTGCTGACGAAAGCCAGGTCGAAGGCATTTAATGCCTGACGCGGTCCTGGCAAATTGCGCAGTACGGCAAAATACCAGAAGAAGATCTGCAGCAGCGGCGGAATGTTACGGAACGTCTCGATATAGATAGTGGAGAGTTTGCGCAGCAGCCAGTTGTCAGAGAGACGAGCAAGGCCGATGGCGAAGCCAAGAATAGAAGCGAACACAATACAGAGCGCAGAGACCAGCAGGGTGTTGGTTAACCCCACCATAAATACGCGCGCGTAAGTGTCGCCTTCAGTGTAATCAATTAGGTGCTGGACGATGCCGAAACCGGCATTGCGCTCAAGAAATCCAAAACCGGACGTAATGCCGCGATTGGCCAGGTTAATCACGGTGTTGTGGATGAGATATCCTACGACAGCGAAAACCACCACAATCGCGATGATCTGGTAAAGCCAGGCGCGAACCGTAGGATTACCAAATGAAAAATCCCTCTTTACGGTTGGGCGTTGTGACATGTTGAAACCTCAGTGAAGAATACGCGTGGGCACCGCAGGGTGCGGTGCCCGACTGGCAAGTCAGAATTAGCGTACTGGTGGAGCGTACTGGATGCCGCCCTGATTCCAGAGTGCGTTCTGCCCGCGCGCGATTTTCAGTGCGCTGTCTTTACCAACGTTACGATCAAACACTTCCTGATAGTTACCGACCTGCTTGATGATGTTGTAAGCCCATTTGTTATCCAGCTTCAGGTCTTTACCGAAGTCACCTTCAGCACCTAACAGGTGTGCCATATCAGGGGTAGTCGGTTTCGCTGCCATCTGGTCAACATTCTTCGAGCTCACGCCCATCTCTTCCGCGTTCAGCATGGCGTAGAGTGACCACTTAACGATGGTGAACCAATCGTCATCACCACGGCGAACCACCGGGCCCAGCGGCTCTTTAGAAATCACTTCTGGCAGCACGATGAAATCATCTGGCTTGCCGAGTTTCACGCGCAGTGCATACAGCTGAGATTGGTCAGAAGAGAGGGTATCGCAGCGACCGCTGTCGAGTGCTTTCGCGGATTCGTCAGAGCGGTCGAAGGTTACTGGGGTGTACTGCATTTTATTGGCTTTAAAGTAGTCAGCCACGTTCAGCTCGGTATCGGTACCGGCCTGGATACAGACAGTGGCGCCATCCAACTCTTTTGCACTTTTCAGACCGGCTTTCTTATGGGTCAGGAAGCCGATGCCGTCATAGTAGTTTACGCCGGCAAACAGGAAGCCCATGCCGCCATCGCGTGATGAAGTCCAGGTGGTGTTACGTGACAGAATATCTACTTCGCCTGACTGCAGCGCAGTGAAACGCTCTTTGGCTGTCAGCGGGGTGTATTTCACCTTGCTGGCATCACCAAATACCGCCGCCGCAGCAGCGCGACAAACGTCCACGTCGATACCGGTAAATTTGCCGCTTGCATCAGCATAAGAGAAGCCAGGCAGGCCGTCGCTGATACCGCACTGTACGAAACCTTTCTTCTTAATGGCATCCAACGTGGTGCCTGCATGCGCTTGTTGAGCAACTGCGAACAGCGAGGCAGCAGCGACCAGGGTGGAAAGCATCATCTTTTTCATAAAGCATCCTGTGTGGCGAGATCGTGTGTTGTTATGTTTACACGCACTTTTATGTGCGCTTTTTTCTGTCTGTGGCGGTGAGCCATCCACAACTCTGCAAAGGTAATGCCAGGTTTGCAGAATCCTGAATTCACTGGAAAGATCTTTTAATAAACTGAAAGAACCAGAAAGCTATGGGTACTATGGCGCACCAAAAGGCAGCATGACGAGACGACACGATCACAAATAGTGCAAAAAGTTTCACTATATGGAAGCAGTGTGAGCTATCACTCAGGACAAAATGTATAGGTTTGCAAGCTTACGTCTGAAACGGTGCAGGATCACAGTGAGAGGGGGCTGGCGGGCGTTATGGCGCACAAGCTTAAGGACATTTTAGGACAATGCGGTTGCGCTTAGGGTGACACAATATCACGGATGCAATTGCAACTATCGTTACCATATCCGCGACAATTGTTTCATGCGTTGTTAACGTAGGGAAACTATCTGGGCGATACAAACAAAAACGCCAACCCGAAGGTTGGCGTTAGCGCAGCAAAGAACAATCAGTTCATGCCGTATTTTTTCAGCTTCTTACGCAGGGTACCACGGTTGATACCCATCATCAGTGCTGCACGGGTCTGGTTGCCACGGGTGTACTGCATGACCATGTCCAACAGAGGCTGCTCGACTTCAGCCAGTACCAACTCATACAGATCACTAACATCCTGACCATTCAGTTGAGCAAAATAGTTCTTCAGTGCCTGTTTAACCGAATCACGAAGTGGCTTTTGCGTCACCTGATCCTGTGAGTTAACGGTTGAAACGGTCAGTACATCAGAATTTACGCGTTGTTCGAACATAGTTCTTTCAGCTCTTTATTTCGTTTACGCAAGATTTTCGAAGTATGCCTCCAACGCCTCCAGCTGTTCGCTGGCATCCTCTATGGCGTTGAATGTGCGCCGAAACTGGTCATCAGGAGCACTTTCCTGTAAATACCAGGAAACGTGTTTACGAGCAATACGGTATCCCTTGCGCTGACCATAAAAGTCGTGCAACTCCCGTATGTGCCCAATCAGCATTTGCTTCACTTCAGCCAGCGGCTTCGGTGCCAGCAGCTCCCCTGTGTCCAGATAATGCTGGATTTCCCGGAAGATCCACGGTCTTCCCTGAGCAGCGCGACCAACCATCAGAGCATCGGCTCCGGTATAGTCGAGCACCGCTCTGGCTTTATGCGGGTCAGTAATGTCACCATTCGCGATGATCGGAATGGAAACGTTCTGCTTAACTGTCCGAATGCTGTCGTATTCAGCTTGCCCTTCAAACAAACAGGCGCGCGTGCGGCCATGAATGGTGAGAGCCTGAATGCCACAACGTTCAGCCAATTGGGCAATTTCTACACAATTACGATTATCTTTGTCCCAACCAGTGCGAATCTTCAGCGTAACCGGCACATCGACTGCGTTGACTACCGCAAGGAGGATAGACTCCACCAGTTGCGGATGCTGCAGCAGCGCTGAACCTGCCATCTTACGATTCACTTTCTTGGCCGGGCAGCCCATGTTGATATCTATGACTTGCGCGCCAGACGCCACATTAATGCGTGCGGCAGCCGCCATATCATCAGGATCGCAACCGGCAATTTGCACGGCGCGAATACCGGGCTCGTCACTATGCACCATACGCAAACGGGATTTGTCAGTGGCCCAAACTTCTGGGTTGGATGACAGCATCTCGGAGACAGTCATACCGGCGCCGTTCTCATAACACAAGGTGCGAAATGGCTTGTCGGTTACCCCGGCCATAGGCGCAGCGATGAGTCGATTACGTAGCTGATATTGTCCAATGCGCATGAAAAAGAAGTGACCCTAACTGTTCGCAAGGCGGCGTATATTACGCATTTTTTACCGAAGATGAAAGGCCAAACTTTGAACAATTCGCCGTCAAAGATCATGGAAATCGGCCTGAACATAAGCTCATCTTATAATAGTCTTTAAAATTCAGTGCATTAAAAAAATATGCTGAAATTGTGAACAAACATTTTTCTTAAAACATGCACAAAATCACAAAATAAAAACCGCTACATCAGGTAATTAGCCAAAGAAATGACGGCAATGTGATTATTAATTGTACTAATTTTGCGAGGATAGGGCACAGGTAACGCTTTTCAAAGCATGGCGATGGCGAATGCCAGGGCTCAGCGCTTCAAACGGTTAACTGGCCAGCGTGGGCTGGCCAGTGATGAAAACTAGCGACGTACGCCGGTAATGCGGCACCACTCTTCTTTCTCGGCCACCGGGTCCAGCGCAAAGCGTTCGGCATAGGCTTCGCAAACCCCTTCTGCCTGGCTTGCCAGAACGCCAGACAGCCCCAGATGGCCACCTGCTTTTGGCAAGACGCTAATCAGCGGTGCCAGCTCGCGCAGTGGGCCAGCAAGGATGTTGGCTACGACGACATCAGCCTGCAGGTTTTCGGGCTGTTGGTGCGGCAAATAGAGTGAAAGACGTTCAGAGACGCCATTGCGCTCGGCGTTATCGCGACTGGCCTGGATGGCTTGCGGATCGATATCGATACCGATCGCCTGTGCAGCCCCCAGTTTCAAGGCTGCAATCGCCAGGATCCCGGAACCACAGCCGAAATCGATCACGGTTTTTCCCTGTAAATCGAGACCGTCGAGCCAGGTCAGGCACAGTGAGGTGGTGGGGTGGGTACCCGTGCCAAACGCCAGCCCCGGATCCAGCATCACATTAACGGCGTTTGGATCGGGCACATCACGCCAGCTTGGACAGATCCACAGACGTTCACCAAAGCGCATTGGGTGGAAGTTATCCATCCATTCGCGCTCCCAGTCTTTGTCCTCGATCTGTTCGATCTTGTGGTGGAAGTGCGATCCCAGCAGAGGATGCTGGCTCAGTTCGGCTACCACATCGTCCATCTCAGTTTCGGCGTCAAACAGGCCAATCACATCAGTATCGCCCCACAGACGAGTTTCCCCTGGCAGCGGCTCATAAACCGGGTTGTCATGGGTATCCTGGAACGTCACTGACACTGCACCGACATCCATCAGTGCATCGCTAAGAGGTTCGGCATTTTCACCGGTACTGTTAATTTTGATTTGAATCCAAGGCATAGCGTTTCTCTTTTATTCCACTGCAGCATTGCGCACATCAGGCGTGCTGCCAAACAGGTTGCCTGCGATAAAGGCTAACAGGCTTAAGGTCAATGCGGGGACGATAGGGTGGAACCCCCACAGTTCGATATTCAGGCTGGCGAGCAAGGTATAACAGGCCGCACCCACCACCATGCCGCTAATCGCGCCAGTCGAATTCGCTCGCTCCCAGTACAGGCCCAGTACCAGTGGCCAAAGGAACACCGCTTCCAGCCCGCCAAATGCCAGCAAATTGAGCCAGATAATCATATCGGGCGGGTTCCACGCAGCCAGCAGTAACAGCACACCCAACACAAAGGTGATGGTGCCTGACAGCATACGCAAGCGTGCTTCATTTTCGCTGTGCTGTGGCGCAACACGCAGGTACAGATCCTTGATCAGCGTAGCGGAGGATTGTAGTAGCTGCGCGTTAATCGTCGACATGATTGCCGCCATCGGCGCGGCAAGGAATATGCCTGCCGCCATTGGAGGCAGCACCGTGATCATTAATGTCGGAATGACGCGATCCGGGACGGTCAGGTCTGGAATAATGGCACGTCCCAGCGCACCCGCCAGATGCATACCCAGCATCAGGATCACCACCACGATCGTGCCGAGCACAATACCGCGGTGCATGGCTTTGCTGTCTTTATAGGAAATACAGCGCACAGCCGTATGCGGTAAGCCGATCACGCCAAAGCAGACCAGCACGGCGAAAGAGCTCAGGAAGGTGGGATTGATGACATTACCCACGCCTTCTGGCGAGACCAGCTGCGGGTCGATGGTGCGCAGTTTCGTTACGGCAGTTTCCAGCCCACCGGCTTGGTGGATAACGGCAAACAGCAGCAGGAAAGTGCCAATCAGCATCACCAGGCCTTGCATCGCATCATTGAGTACGCTGGCGCGGAAACCGCCGAAAGCCGTGTACAGTGCGATAGTACCGCCAAATATCAGCAATCCAGTGTCATAAGGAATACCTGCCGCCGTTTCCAGCAGACGGGCACCGCCGATAAATTGCACCGTCATCGCGCCGATAAAGGCCACCAACAAGCTAATGCTGGAAAGCCAAATCAAGAGCGTGCTGCCATACCGGCCATACAGCATGTCATTCAGCGTAACGGCGTTGTAGCGGCGGGCCAGAATGGCAAATTTTTTGCCCAGCACGCTAAGGGAAAGCCACACGGCGGGCACCTGAATCATCGCCAGCAATACCCAGCCAAGACCGTACTTGTAAGCTGCACCGGGGCCGCCAATAAACGAGCTGGCACTGATGTAAGTGGTCGTGATAGTCATGGCCAGCACGAAGCCACCCATTGAACGGCTGCCGAGGAAGTATTCGCTCAGGAAGTTACCCTGGCGCTGTTTGCGCATGGCGAAAACAGACAGTGCCGCAATCAGCACCAGATAAGCCAGAAGTGGAAGAATGATTTCAGCGTCCATCATGGTCCTCCAGTGACATATCACGGAACAGGATGCGCACCATCAGCCAGCACAACACAATAAACAGTAGCGGTGCAAAGATGCAGGAAAGTTCAAACCAGCGAGGCAGGCCCAAAACACCAATTTCATTCCCACCTAACCAGGCGGAAAATCCCCAGACGGCGAGGTAAGCCAGCGTCAGATAAAAAGCCCAGCGCGCCTCTTTGTTCGCTTGCAAAAAACGCCAATCCATTATGTAACCTCAAAGGCGACAAAAATGAAAAAAGGCCGGATTAACCGGCCTCTGATGTGCTCTGCGCTGCCATTACTTCTCGTGCAGGCCGAGTTTTTTCTCCAGATAGTGGATGTTGGTGCCACCCTGCTGGAAGTGTTCGTCGGACATGATTTTCATCTGCAGCTCGACGTTGGTCTTGATACCGTCGATGAT
>NZ_JASGBY010000031.1:0-5044 GCF_030053355.1 Pantoea sp. EA-12
TCTTCAGGCGCTTTATCGATCTCGTCGAATTTACTTGCCTTACCGCCGTAGGTTTTAGCCAGAACGGTGGTGATTGCAGCAGTCAGGGTGGTTTTACCGTGGTCAACGTGACCGATGGTGCCCACGTTTACGTGCAGTTTGTTACGTTGAAATTGCTCTTTAGCCATCGCTAGTCCCTCTAAGACACGGATATATCGAAGATATCGTCATATCAACCAGGCAATGCCTGACTGTTTGGTTTACAGAGAGAGAATCAGGAGAGAGATAAAGGAAGTGGTGCTGATACCCAGAGTCGAACTGGGGACCTCACCCTTACCAAGGGTGCGCTCTACCAACTGAGCCATATCAGCACATCTGGAGCGGGCAGCGGGAATCGAACCCGCATCATCAGCTTGGAAGGCTGAGGTAATAGCCATTATACGATGCCCGCATCCTGGAACTCGGCTACCTGTTCTTTCTGTAGCTTATGAATAATAAAAGAAGACCTTCTATTATTCGAGCCTGCCAGAGTTTCTGACCGACTTTGATTGCGTTACTACGCAATCTGAATTCGAAGGTGAGAGAGATGAACTCACCCGCCAGACAAAGACTTTATCTGACGCCCAACCAAGAGGTTGAGATGGTGGTGGGAGAAGGATTCGAACCTTCGAAGTCTGAGACGGCAGATTTACAGTCTGCTCCCTTTGGCCGCTCGGGAATCCCACCTACTTGATGGTGCCGGCTACCGGAATCGAACTGGTGACCTACTGATTACAAGTCAGTTGCTCTACCAACTGAGCTAAGCCGGCATCAAGTGGAGCGCATTCTAGGAAGACCGCGCCCAGGATGCAACAAAAAAATCGTCATTTTTGTTCTATCGCTTACTATTTGTGCAAATCATCGCAAATAGCCCATTACATGCAGTTTTTTCACCCAAATTCAGTGTGTTTTTACGCCAGTGAACTACGCCCTGAGCTTTTTATCCGTGTCATTTGTTCTGCACATTTGTGGGTCATGCTGCATTCTCGTTGTGCAGTTTGGTCAATTTTTTTCTCACTTAACGCTCGATCGCAGGTTTTTTGTGCTGGCCCGCATTTTGCTTTGTTTAAAAGTCTGGGTTTGGTTGAGGAGAATGCCTTATGAATATTGTTCAACTTAATGCTGAGACGTTGCCTCGCTATCGAAAAGCGCTGGCTGCATTAATGATTGATGCCATTCAACACAATATGGCAGCAGCATTCCATTCTTCTCATGGCCAGCAAGCACATCAGGAAGCCGAACGCTATTTTCATAGCTTGCGAGACGGCATGGCACGTCATGAATTATTACTGTGGGTTGCGCTTACAGATGATGGCGTAGCGGGTAGCGTGCAGCTCAGCATCTGTCAGCGTCCCGATGGACGGAACCGAGCGGAGGTCCTGCATTTACTGGTGCACTCAACGGCACAGCGCGAAGGTATTGGCCGCGAACTGATGAACAGGCTGGAGAATAAAGCTGAGAGTTACCAACGTAGCCTGTTGTATTTGGATGTGCTGGCAGGATCACCCATCGAGCACTTCTACCGTGCTCATGGCTATCACTATCTTGGAGAGCTGCCTGACTACGCATTGTGCGCCGATGGCCACCCTCACCCTGGTGCAATCTATTACAAGCGCTTGCGGACCAGCGCAGCAGAAACGCTCACAACAAGCTACTGAGCGATATCAAAAATGCGGGCACGCTTACGAAAGCGTGCTCAGGTTTATCATTTTGCTTCTTTTCGAAGTCGCACTGGTGTTACCCTCCAGCCCATTGTTCTCGTTAAATTACCCCCCGTGACGTGCAACTGAGTTCTCCGCATCATTGTATGCTTGCTGCTGCAAGATGTTGATGAGCCAGAATTTGCGGTCAGATGCATGCTTATGAGTAAAAAAACGACACCACTAACCACGCCTTATCTGCAGTTTGATCGTCAGCAATGGGCCGCATTACGCGATTCAGTGCCGATGACATTGGCAGAAGGCGAGATTGAACGACTGCGTGGAATCAATGAAGATCTCTCCTTAGAAGAGGTCGCAGAGATCTATTTGCCGTTATCCCGCCTACTCAACTTTTATATCAGCTCAAATTTGCGCCGCCAGGCCGTTTTAGAGCAATTCCTTGGTATGAATGGGCAAAAAATCCCTTACATTATCAGTATCGCCGGAAGTGTTGCTGTGGGTAAAAGCACCACGGCACGTGTGCTGCAAGCACTGCTTAGCCGTTGGCCCGAACATCGTAAAGTTGAGTTGATCACTACCGATGGCTTTTTGCACCCCAATGCGGTGCTTAAAGAACGCGGCCTGATGAAAAAGAAAGGATTCCCGCAATCCTACGATATGCATCGTCTGGTGAATTTCGTGTCGGATTTGAAATCGGGGGCCAGCCAGGTCACAGCGCCGGTGTATTCGCATCTTATTTACGATGTGATTCCTGATGGTGACAAAGTTGTGCAACAGCCGGATATTTTGATTCTTGAAGGGCTCAACGTACTGCAAAGTGGCATGGATTATCCTCACGATCCTCACCATGTATTTGTTTCTGACTTTGTCGACTTTTCGATTTATGTCGATGCACCAGAGGCCTTATTAGAAAACTGGTACGTTAACCGCTTCCTAAAATTCCGCGAAGGGGCATTCAGCGATCCCGACTCTTATTTCCATCACTATTCACAATTACCCGAAGACGAAGCATTGAATATCGCCCGAGGGCTGTGGAAAGAGATCAACTGGCTGAATCTAAAAGAAAACATTCTGCCCACTCGTGAGCGTGCGAGTTTGATTATGACGAAATCCGCAGACCATGCAGTTCAAAGTGTTCGGCTGCGAAAATAACAAACAGATAGCTATACGCCCTGTCATACCAGGGCGTTTATTATTAATGAATAAGCTTAATGACCTGGTCGCAGCGAAATTTCACCACCCACCCAAGATTTAATTTCTCCATCCTGCTCGAGTAATAATCCGCCCTGTTTATCAATGCCGCGTGCAATACCGTGAACCTCTCTATCGCCAATCAACAGTTTTACCGGGCGATTGATAAAGTTATCCAGCGTATCCCAACGTTCCACAAACGGCGTCAGCCCATCGCGTTCGAATATCGGCAGAGCATCACGCAGGCTATTGATTATTTTAGCCGCGAGTTCATTGCGATTAATTCTTACGCCGGCTTCCTGCAGATTTATCCACCCCTGATTAATCTCTGTCGCACTTTCTGAACGCATCACCAGATTGACACCTGCGCCCATGACAATTTGTGCGGCATCGCCGGTTTTACCTGTGAGTTCAACCAGAATACCCGCCAGCTTGCGGTCGTTGAGATAGAGATCGTTTGGCCATTTCACGCGGACATCAGGTGCGCCAAGAGACTGAAGCACTTCAGCCATAACAATACCAATCACTAAGCTCAGCCCCATTGCCGCAGCCGGACCTTGCTCAAGTCGCCAATACATCGAAAGATATAAATTAGCGCCAAACGGTGAGAACCATTTGCGACCTCGACGGCCTCGCCCGGCCTGCTGATATTCTGCAATACACGCGTAACCTGATACCAACTGATCCATACGTTCTAACAAGTATTGGTTCGTTGAATCAATGACGGGAATCACCGCCAGGTTCGGCTGCTGCAGATGTGACAGGATTTCCGCTTCATCCAATAGCTGGATTGGCGCAGGTAAGCTGTAGCCTTTGCCCGTAACGGTGTAAACATCCAGACCCCAGCTTTTCAATGTCTGGATGTGCTTGTTAATCGCAGCACGGCTCATGCCGAGTGACTCTCCCAGATGTTCGCCTGAGTGAAACTCCCCATCTGCCAGAAGCGCGACCAATTTGAGGGGCACGTTATGATCTTTCATGATATTACCTCAACGGCATTACGTTCGCCCTGAGCACCAATAAAGCGTACCTCTGGCTCCAGCCAAACATTGAATTTATCACCAACGGAATTTCGTACATGCTGAGCGAGCCCAACAATATCTTGCGGTGTCGCCTGATCTTCATTGATCAATACCAGTGCCTGCTGGCGATGGACAGCGGCACCACCGACACTGAAGCCTTTCAGGTTGCATTGATCGATCAACCAGCCTGCAGCCAATTTGACCTCACCATTCGCCTGCGGGTAATGCGGCATATTTTGCCACTCTTGCATCAGTGCGGAGGCCTGTTCATGGGAGATCAGAGGGTTTTTGAAGAAGCTGCCCACATTGCCCGTTATCTTGGGATCCGGTAATTTGCTTTTTCGCATATGGCACACCGCATGGAACACATCCCATGCGCACACTGTGGCAGGATTAAGTTTGGCTAAATCGCCATAGCTTAAGACGGGTTTCCACTGCTTTGCTAAGCAAAGTCCAATGGCAACAATCACGTAATCATCCTTCAATGCATGCTTGAAGATACTGTCACGATAGCCGAATAAGCATTCTTCACTATAAAGGCGTCTGATTTTTTGCGTGGGCAAGTGCAGCGCGTCTACATAGTGGCAAATGTCTTTGAATTCGACGCCATAGGCGCCAATATTCTGTATAGGTGCTGAACCGGCCATCCCAGGGATGAGCGCCAGGTTTTCCAGGCCAGTGATGCCTTTCTTTAAAGTATGCTCGACCAGCTCATGCCAGTTTTCGCCTGCGCCCACATGCAAATGCCATGCTTCATCTTTCTCTTCAAGAGAGATGCCTTTAATGGCGTTGACGATCACTCCGCCATTAAAGTCCTCAAGAAATAGCACGTTGCTTCCTTCACCTAACACGATGAAAGGCTGGTTTCGCTGCTGAGTCGCTTGCCAGGCATCAATAATGGCTTCAGGTGTGTCAGCGATATACAGGGCTTGAGTACTGATCTCTAGACCCAATGTGTTGAAAGCTTTTAAAGAAGTGCGGGGGCTGGACATTTCACGGCCTTTACTGATTAATCTGGCCGTAGTTTACCCGATCAGTTAGCCGCAAGTGGGATGTTTTCGTGGCTTTTAGGGGGGAATTCATCGATCTGCAGACGTAAAAAAGCCCTGAACTTTCGTTCAGGGCTTCTTCACTTAATTGATGCCTGGCAGT
>NZ_JASGBY010000032.1:0-2536 GCF_030053355.1 Pantoea sp. EA-12
ATGTCGGGTAGCAGCGGCGCATTACTGCGCCGCTGCCCCCTGAGAACGGTACGTGCAGGTTTCCCCGCATACCGCTCAAGCCTTTATAAATGCCCGTTTTGGGCACCGGCCTCCCTGTTGTGTAACTGACGGTGGCAGTTGGGATGCAGCAGTTCAAGATTGGACATGTCGTCGCTGCCGCCCATGACCTTCCTGACCCGGTGGTGCATATTCCAGCCTGTCTGGTTGGTGATGAGTTGTCTGCAACGCGGGCAGCACTTACCCTGGCGCTTCCACAATGCCGCTACGGTTTTCATCTTCTTCAGCTTTCCGGTCCAGATCAGATCCAGACGACGTTCGAAGTAGATTTCCATGCCGGGCGAGTAAGGTGTTGCGTCGCCCCTGATCTTGATATGGCGTTTGATGGGGGTATCCATCGCGCGGGTGAGGTGCAGTATTTTACCCTCCGGGGTCGCTGCGCTGAACAGCCAGCGTTTCTCCCCGAACGTGAAATATTTTTCTGCAACCCAGCGCCGGCTTTTACGTGTATGTCGCCGTTTGCACCACTGCCACATTGCCCGCCAGATTTGGGTATCGGCGTAATTAAAGATATCTTTGGCCACGACATGCCGATGATAAGTCGCCCATCCACGGATCACGGGATTGAGCAGGTTGATCAGTTTCCATGCCGGAAGCGTCGGATTACCCTTAATTAATCTTCTGACTTTGCTCAGGAAGTTTTTCAGATTCTTTTTGGCAGGCTTGATCAGCATCTTGCCGCCATATTTTCTGACGTTCTGCCCCAGAAAGTCGAAGCCTTCTTCGATGTGCGTTATCGCTGTTTTTTCCTCAGACAGCGCGAGCCCCCGTTTATGCATAAACTCTGCTATCAGGGGTTTGACCTCATCCTCCAGCAGCTCGCGGGAGCTTCCGGAGCAGATGAAGTCGTCGGCATAGCGCACATAGTTCACCTGATGTTTTGCCCCGTAATGCTTACTCTTCCTGAATGTGCGCATCAGTTCTCCCTCCAGCCCGTCGAGTGCCATATTGGCGAGGAGGGGAGAGATAATGCCTCCCTGCGGAGTGCCGCTTCTGGTGTCAAAGAAGACGCCTTTTTCCATATATCCGGCTTTCAGCCATTTCCTGAGGATCCGTTTGTCCATTGGTATACTGGACAGCAGCCAGTCATGGCTGATGTTGTCAAAACACCCTTTGATATCGCCTTCCAGTACCCATTTTGGGGATACTTTCTGGCTCATCCGGTGAAATATGGACTCGATGGCATCATGAGTACTGCGCATGGGCCTGAAACCATAGCTGTTATTGTCAGCAGTAGTTTCTGCCACCGGCTCCAGTGCCAGTAACCACAACGCCTGCATGGCTCTGTCCCTTATTGTCGGGATCCCCAGCGGGCGCTTTTTGCCATTCGATTTTGGGATATATATGCGCCTGAGCGGCTGTGGTCTGTAGCCCAGCGGGGTCAGACTGACCATCCCTTTCCATTTTTCATCCGGGGTGCTCCATGTTTTGCCATCCACACCGGGTGTCCTTCTCCCGGTGTTTTCAGTCACTCGTCTGACAGCAACGGCTTTGCCGGAGAACGAGCGTGTGAGAATGCGCTGAAGTTCTCTGACTCGTCGCCATTGTTGCTGCCGGGTTGCCTCTGCAATCCGTAGTTGTAGCTTACGCACCCGGGCATGGCTGGCTCGCCAGTCAATGGCGTGCCAGCTTGTCGGGCGGGGTATCGTGGACACACTGTCGTGTGTATTCATCTCGCTGATATCCTGTTGAAAGCTTTACAACACTTCATGCAGTTAAAGACCAGACGGAAGTCTGCCCGCTTTCGCGTCGAAGCATGCACCGCTCCGTATCCTGATGATTACCATCAGGCATTCGCTTTTTCCGTCCTCCTCTGCCCGCACCGCCAACAGTGTTCCTTGCGGTTCACCTGCCATCAGGCAGCGATACGGGTTTACCAGGTTCCGTTTAACATACAAAAGGTCAGGGCAGGCTCTGTCTATTCACCGGAGATCTCAATGTCCATGTGCTCCGGGGGGACCAGTGGAGCAACCCGATCTCGTACCCTTTTGGTCCAGGCCTTTCAGCATCTTTGGCCTGTTGCCGATAACGGCGTTTATCAACAGTTCACATGCGTTAACCCTTCTGACCAGCCTTGCAATCCAGCCGCATGATGCTTGCAGCAGGGGGGGCTCCCTCACGGGATCCTCCCCGGGCTAACGCCCGATCTCGTTGTCCCGGAAGCTTCAGACCTCGCCGTTGCCAGCAACGCCTGTCCCGGTAGGCTACAGCTAATGGAATAGCTGGTTTTATCAATGTAAAACAATATGTTAAACGACTTCCTGTCGCACGGCCCCCTTCGGCTCCCCGGCAAGCCGGGTCGTCGAGCCCCACTGCGCTAACCGGCAAAGCCGGTAAGCTCCGCCGGAACGCGAAGGGCCGCGCTCCGTGCCTGACGGCTAGGGTCTGATGGCTGAGGTCAACGGCTGCTGCCGGCTTCGCCGACGCTTTCACCGTCCCGGCAAAACCCCCGCCGGGC
>NZ_JASGBY010000033.1:0-1720 GCF_030053355.1 Pantoea sp. EA-12
GCACCGCTCTTTAACAATTTATCAGACAATCTGTGTGGGCACTCGCAGGATTGATATCAACGTCTCCGGACGTAAAAAATATCAAGTCTCACGAGTGAACACATAATGAAATTCATTATGACGTTTTACAGATGAGCATCGCTGAACTGGTTTCAGCAAATCAAACTTTAAATTGAAGAGTTTGATCATGGCTCAGATTGAACGCTGGCGGCAGGCCTAACACATGCAAGTCGAACGGTAGCACAGAGAGCTTGCTCTCGGGTGACGAGTGGCGGACGGGTGAGTAATGCCTGGGAAACTGCCCGATGGAGGGGGATAACTACTGGAAACGGTAGCTAATACCGCATAACGTCTTCGGACCAAAGTGGGGGACCTTCGGGCCTCACACCATCGGATGTGCCCAGGTGGGATTAGCTAGTAGGTGGGGTAATGGCTCACCTAGGCGACGATCCCTAGCTGGTCTGAGAGGATGACCAGCCACACTGGAACTGAGACACGGTCCAGACTCCTACGGGAGGCAGCAGTGGGGAATATTGCACAATGGGCGCAAGCCTGATGCAGCCATGCCGCGTGTATGAAGAAGGCCTTCGGGTTGTAAAGTACTTTCAGCGGGGAGGAAGGCGGTGGAGTTAATAACTTCACCGATTGACGTTACCCGCAGAAGAAGCACCGGCTAACTCCGTGCCAGCAGCCGCGGTAATACGGAGGGTGCAAGCGTTAATCGGAATTACTGGGCGTAAAGCGCACGCAGGCGGTCTGTCAAGTCGGATGTGAAATCCCCGGGCTTAACCTGGGAACTGCATTCGAAACTGGCAGGCTAGAGTCTTGTAGAGGGGGGTAGAATTCCAGGTGTAGCGGTGAAATGCGTAGAGATCTGGAGGAATACCGGTGGCGAAGGCGGCCCCCTGGACAAAGACTGACGCTCAGGTGCGAAAGCGTGGGGAGCAAACAGGATTAGATACCCTGGTAGTCCACGCCGTAAACGATGTCGACTTGGAGGTTGTTCCCTTGAGGAGTGGCTTCCGGAGCTAACGCGTTAAGTCGACCGCCTGGGGAGTACGGCCGCAAGGTTAAAACTCAAATGAATTGACGGGGGCCCGCACAAGCGGTGGAGCATGTGGTTTAATTCGATGCAACGCGAAGAACCTTACCTACTCTTGACATCCAGAGAACTTAGCAGAGATGCTTTGGTGCCTTCGGGAACTCTGAGACAGGTGCTGCATGGCTGTCGTCAGCTCGTGTTGTGAAATGTTGGGTTAAGTCCCGCAACGAGCGCAACCCTTATCCTTTGTTGCCAGCGGTCCGGCCGGGAACTCAAAGGAGACTGCCAGTGATAAACTGGAGGAAGGTGGGGATGACGTCAAGTCATCATGGCCCTTACGAGTAGGGCTACACACGTGCTACAATGGCGCATACAAAGAGAAGCGACCTCGCGAGAGCAAGCGGACCTCATAAAGTGCGTCGTAGTCCGGATTGGAGTCTGCAACTCGACTCCATGAAGTCGGAATCGCTAGTAATCGTAGATCAGAATGCTACGGTGAATACGTTCCCGGGCCTTGTACACACCGCCCGTCACACCATGGGAGTGGGTTGCAAAAGAAGTAGGTAGCTTAACCTTCGGGAGGGCGCTTACCACTTTGTGATTCATGACTGGGGTGAAGTCGTAACAAGGTAACCGTAGGGGAACCTGCGGTTGGATCACCTCCTTACCTGAAGATAC
>NZ_JASGBY010000034.1:0-1520 GCF_030053355.1 Pantoea sp. EA-12
CTGTGGGTTGTGAGGTTAAGCGACTAAGCGTACACGGTGGATGCCCTGGCAGTCAGAGGCGATGAAGGACGTGCTAATCTGCGTAAAGCGTCGGTAAGGTGATATGAACCGCTACAGCCGACGATGTCCGAATGGGGAAACCCGGTGCACTCTGTGCATCATCGTAACATGAATACATAGTGTTACGAGGCGAACCTGGGGAACTGAAACATCTAAGTACCCAGAGGAAAAGAAATCAACCGAGATTCCCCCAGTAGCGGCGAGCGAACGGGGAGCAGCCCAGAACCTGAATCAGCTGGTGTGTTAGTGGAAGCGTCTGGAAAGTCGCAGGGTACAGGGTGATACTCCCGTACACAAAAACACACCTTCTGTGAGTTCGAAGAGTAGGGCGGGACACGTGGTATCCTGTCTGAATATGGGGGGACCATCCTCCAAGGCTAAATACTCCTGACTGACCGATAGTGAACCAGTACCGTGAGGGAAAGGCGAAAAGAACCCCGGCGAGGGGAGTGAAACAGAACCTGAAACCGTGTACGTACAAGCAGTGGGAGCCTACTTGTTAGGTGACTGCGTACCTTTTGTATAATGGGTCAGCGACTTATATTCTGTAGCAAGGTTAACCGTATAGGGGAGCCGCAGGGAAACCGAGTCTTAACTGGGCGTTAAGTTGCAGGGTATAGACCCGAAACCCGGTGATCTAGCCATGGGCAGGTTGAAGGTTGGGTAACACTAACTGGAGGACCGAACCGACTAATGTTGAAAAATTAGCGGATGACTTGTGGCTGGGGGTGAAAGGCCAATCAAACCGGGAGATAGCTGGTTCTCCCCGAAAGCTATTTAGGTAGCGCCTCGTGAACTCATCTTCGGGGGTAGAGCACTGTTTCGGCTAGGGGGCCATCCCGGCTTACCAACCCGATGCAAACTGCGAATACCGAAGAATGTTATCACGGGAGACACACGGCGGGTGCTAACGTCCGTCGTGAAGAGGGAAACAACCCAGACCGCCAGCTAAGGTCCCAAAGTCATGGTTAAGTGGGAAACGATGTGGGAAGGCACAGACAGCCAGGATGTTGGCTTAGAAGCAGCCATCATTTAAAGAAAGCGTAATAGCTCACTGGTCGAGTCGGCCTGCGCGGAAGATGTAACGGGGCTAAACCATGCACCGAAGCTGCGGCAGCGACGCTTATGCGTTGTTGGGTAGGGGAGCGTTCTGTAAGCCGTTGAAGGTGGCCTGTGAGGGCTGCTGGAGGTATCAGAAGTGCGAATGCTGACATAAGTAACGATAAAGCGGGTGAAAAGCCCGCTCGCCGGAAGACCAAGGGTTCCTGTTCAACGTTAATCGGAGCAGGGTGAGTCGACCCCTAAGGCGAGGCTGAAAAGCGTAGTCGATGGGAAGCAGGTTAATATTCCTGCACTTGGTGTTACTGCGAAGGGGGGACGGAGAAGGCTAGGTTATCCGGGCGACGGTTGTCCCGGTTTAAGCATGTAGGCGGAGAGTTTAGGTAAATCCGGACTCTTTT
>NZ_JASGBY010000035.1:0-1451 GCF_030053355.1 Pantoea sp. EA-12
TGAACTGAACCCCTTAACCTGGACTGCTTAAGTCAGCTTATTTTGATTCTGAGTCCGGTACTCTACCGGGCTCAGTCCGCCAAGTCCCATCTTTATCCGCTTGTGGTTCCAGAAGTCTATGTACTCACCGATCGCTGTACTCAGTTCGCTCACACTCTGGAACTTCTTCAGATAAAACATCTCTGTTTTAAGATGCCCAAAGAAGTTCTCTATCATCGCATTGTCCAGACAGTTGCCTTTCCTGGACATACTTTGCTGTATTCCTTTCTCTGCGAGCTGGCGCCGGTAATATGGCCGCTGATAATGCCACCCCTGATCACTGTGCAACAGTACGCGGCTCAGGCTACTCAGGTGACTGAACGCTTTTTTCAGCATGCCATCTATCAATGATGCCGTTGCCTTCTTTGAGCCTTCCCACGCCACGATTTCATCGTTGTACAGGTCCATTATGACTGACAGGTAATATTTATCCTCTCCCACGCGGAACTCCGTCACGTCTGTCACCCATTTTTCTTCAGGCGCTGAAGCAACGAAGTTTCTCTGCAGCAGGTTAGCCACTGTCGGGTTGGCGCCTCCCCGGTAGGAACAATATTTTTTCCGCCTTACCGGACACTCCAGCGACAGTGCTTTCATCAACTTAAGGATGGTTTTACCACTGTGCCTGTAGCCACATTGTCTGAGAAGCTCGTTAAGCCGCCGGTAGCCATACAGGCTTCGGTGTTCACTGAACAACCGGAGCATCAGCGCCTTAACCTCAGCATATTTATCCGGTATCTGAAGGCGAGCCAGATGGTAAAAGAAGGTGCTCCGGGCCAGTTGAGCCGCTTTCAGCAGCAACGGCAGGCGATGCTGCGTACGCAACAGATTTACCGCCGCGGCTTTTTCAGCGGCTCCAGCCGCTTTTTTTCAAGGAGTATCCCCTGCAGCGTCTTCAGATAGTCATTTTCCGCCCGCAGATATTCGAGCTCCTCCAGCAGTTCTTCAGGCGTTTTATCATTTTCTTTACGAGGTTTGTCTGGATTAACTGGCATAGATACGCTCCGCTCCGGTTGTGTCGGACAAAAGGCACTGTACCCCTTCAGTCTGAACTGTTTGAGCCAGTTATCAACAGTGTTGTGGGAAGCAATACCAAATCGGGCCGCGAGCCTTGCCGATGTTTCAGGATGGTTAAGAGCATAGGTGACGACCTCTCGTTTGAACTCCGGTGAATACATCAGAGAGCGGGAACGGGAACGGGGACGCAGTGCTTCCTCACCGTGGTGAAGGTAAAGCTGTATCCAGCGGATAGCATGCGTCCTCGAAACCCCGAAATGTTGTGCTGTTCCCCCCTGACCGGCATGGCCGTCGAGAAAGTAACGTACGACCTTTAACTTGAACTGAGTGGAATACTTTGGCTTCATGATTTATCCCCATTATGTCGTTTTACAGTCCAACATTATGGGTTCAGTTCA
>NZ_JASGBY010000037.1:0-1316 GCF_030053355.1 Pantoea sp. EA-12
GCGCTGAGGGATCCCCACTAAATCAGCGCTAATAAACCAACACCATATTTTGGTAGGTTTTGGCGAGGTGGTTAAGAACAGCATCCAGCGCTGTTCGTTTTAAAATTAGCGGAGAGTGTCGCAAGACATTCTCCGCTAACGTCAGATAGGAAATGACTCTCCTTGATTTCAGACTGTTAGCCTGATACCTCAGATGTAACCCTTTATTTTCAGCATGATATCCCAGCAACCACATCACGACTGTGGCAAGCGTTGCCAGCAAACTCAGCACCAGCATACGCCCCGCTGAACGGCTATAACTGGCTCGAAGCCCAAAACCAAAGCGCTCACTCTTTTCATCCCGAAAGTTCTGCTCAATCTGCATTCGCCTGCTATACAACTTCATGATTTGACGAGGCTTAAATTCATCTGTGCTGCTGAAGATAAGCCACGGTTCTTTCGCTGCTGAACGGGCATCACGAACTTGTGATAGTCGTACTAATCGACATCTTGAACGCTTATTGCTGCGTCCGACAGAGGCTTTTTTATGCAGATAAAAATGACCATCGCATCGGGCATATTCGGCGCGTGCAAACGTTCCTGAGCCTAAATATTCCGGTTTGCCCGTAGCCTTCAGTGCTTCACGTCTGAACCAGTGATCGCCTTTCCTATCCAGCCGGAGTTGAACATTACCTCTGACTCGTCCAATGAAGTCCCAGCCCAGTGATTTTATGTGCCTGAACCAGGCGCTTTGAAATCCGGCATCAGTAACGATGACGACTTTTTTATCCGGCGCAATGGCGGCGGCAAGTGCATTCAGAAACTGCTTTTGTATCAAGGGATTTTGCTGCTGGGATGAAGAGACAATATGACTCATCAGAGGAATTGAGCGGCCATCGCAAATTAGGCTGGCACGCAGGACATGGAATGCCTGAGAAGGATAGCCACTCCAGTCAATCGCAATAACGCACCAGGAAAGTTGTCGTGTCAACAGCGAGGTAATATTACGAAATATCATAGGGATATCATTATGAAGTTCAGTATTACCTAACAGGCGATCGACCCGTTTTATCTTGTGTTTAACCTGAGCTGAACCGGGTAAATATCGCCCAATGCTGGTAAGAGTCAATGACGCTCCGCGCGTGAGAGCAGTCGTGGCATCAAGCAGGGCATTTTGACGGTATTGATGAAACGGGGCTAAAGCGCCCCGGAAAAACTTCTGGCATACTTGGCGAGCAGGCATAGAGGTGATCTTATTGAATTGGTGGAACAATCAGTAGATCACATATCTCTATGCCTGTCTTATTTTACCCGCCCATTACTGGGGATTCCTCAGC
>NZ_JASGBY010000038.1:0-1188 GCF_030053355.1 Pantoea sp. EA-12
TCATGGATATTCGTAAAATTAAGAAACTGATCGAACTGGTTGAAGAGTCTGGCATCTCCGAGCTGGAAATCTCCGAGGGCGAAGAGTCCGTTCGTATCAGCCGTTCACCTGCTAATGCCGGCTACCCTGTGATGCAGCAGGCTTATGCTGCGCCAATGATGCAGCAGCCTGCGCTGGCCACCGCCGTTGCCCCTGCGGCGGCAGCACCGGCTGCAGAAGCCGCTAAGCCAGAAATCACCGGCCACATCGTGCGTTCTCCGATGGTCGGCACCTTCTACCGCACCCCAAGCCCGGACGCGAAAGCCTTCGTGGAAGTGGGTCAGAAAGTCAACGCGGGCGACACTCTGTGCATCGTTGAAGCGATGAAAATGATGAACCAGATCGAAGCCGATAAATCCGGCGTTGTGAAGGCGATCCTGGTCGAAAGCGGCCAACCGGTTGAATTTGACGAGCCGCTGGTTGTCATCGAATAACGAGGCGAAGCATGCTGGATAAAATTGTCATTGCTAACCGCGGTGAAATTGCGCTGCGCATTCTGCGTGCCTGCAAAGAGCTGGGCATCAAGACTGTTGCCGTGCACTCCACTGCGGACCGCGACCTGAAGCACGTGCTGCTGGCGGACGAAACCGTCTGCATCGGCCCGGCGCAGTCGGTCAAAAGTTATCTGAACATCCCGGCACTGATCTCTGCCGCCGAAATTACTGGCGCAGTGGCGATCCACCCGGGCTACGGCTTCCTCTCTGAGAACGCCGATTTCGCTGAGCAGGTTGAGCGCTCTGGCTTTATCTTCATCGGCCCGAAAGCCGACACCATTCGCCTGATGGGCGACAAAGTGTCTGCGATCACCGCAATGAAGAAAACCGGCGTACCGACCGTACCTGGCTCTGACGGCTCGCTGACCGATGACATGGATAAAAACCGTGCCATCGCCAAGCGCATCGGCTATCCGGTGATCATCAAAGCCTCCGGCGGCGGCGGCGGTCGCGGCATGCGCGTGGTACGCAGCGAAAAAGATCTGGAACAATCCATCGGCATGACGAAAGCGGAAGCCAAAGCGGCTTTCAACAACGACATGGTGTACATGGAGAAATTCCTCGAGAACCCACGTCACATTGAAATTCAGGTGATGGCCGACGGTCAGGGCAACGCGATCTATCTGGCGGAACGTGACTGCTCAATGCAGCGTCG
>NZ_JASGBY010000039.1:0-1070 GCF_030053355.1 Pantoea sp. EA-12
GCAATCACCACCGTTCTGGCTAAAACCTACGGCGGTAAGGCAAGTAAATTCGACGAGATCGATAAAGCGCCTGAAGAGAAAGCACGTGGTATCACCATCAACACTTCACACGTTGAATATGAAACCCCGACTCGTCACTACGCACACGTTGACTGCCCAGGCCACGCCGACTATGTGAAAAACATGATCACCGGTGCTGCGCAGATGGACGGCGCGATCCTGGTTGTTGCTGCGACTGATGGCCCAATGCCACAGACCCGTGAGCACATCCTGCTGGGTCGTCAGGTTGGCGTTCCTTACATCATCGTGTTCCTGAACAAGTGCGACATGGTTGATGACGAAGAGCTGCTGGAACTGGTTGAGATGGAAGTTCGTGACCTGCTGTCAGCATACGACTTCCCAGGCGATGATACTCCAATCATCCGCGGTTCTGCTCTGAAAGCGCTGGAAGGCGACGCTGAGTGGGAAGCTAAGATCATTGAGCTGGCTGGTCATCTGGATACCTATATCCCAGAGCCAGTACGTGCAATCGACATGCCGTTCCTGCTGCCAATCGAAGACGTATTCTCAATCTCAGGCCGTGGTACTGTTGTAACCGGTCGTGTTGAGCGCGGTATCGTTAAAGTGGGCGACGAAGTTGAAGTTGTTGGCCTGAAAGACACTGTGAAATCAACCTGTACTGGCGTTGAAATGTTCCGCAAACTGCTGGACCAGGGTCAGGCTGGCGAGAACTGTGGTGTTCTGCTGCGTGGTATCAAGCGCGAAGACATCGAGCGTGGTCAGGTACTGGCTAAGCCAGGCACTATCAAGCCACATACTCAGTTCACTTCAGAAGTTTACGTTCTGTCTAAAGATGAAGGCGGCCGTCATACTCCGTTCTTCAAAGGCTACCGTCCTCAGTTCTACTTCCGTACTACTGACGTGACCGGCGACGTTCAACTGCCAGAAGGCGTTGAAATGGTAATGCCAGGCGACAACGTGAAAATGACTGTTACTCTGATCAAGCCAATCGCTATGGATCAGGGTCTGCGTTTCGCAATCCGTGAAGGCGGCCGTACTGTTGGTGCGGG